>NZ_JBEFOG010000027.1:2505000-2507493 GCF_045063645.1 Winogradskyella sp. Asnod2-B02-A | reverse complement strand
TAATCAAAAAGCCTATAAAAACTAAACATTTTGAATAGTTTTTATAGGCATTAAGTTTTGCAGTAGTTTTGGTTCAACCCAAAAACAAAAAACCCTTACTAGATAACTAGTAAGGGTTTTACAAATATCGATTTATCATCGATACAAAAAAGGCGGCGACCTACTCTTCCACAGTAAAGCAGTACCATCGGCGCAAACGGGCTTAACTACTCTGTTCGGAATGGTAAGAGGTGAGCCCCGTCGCTATAACCACCTTAAATTTTGGTTGTTATAAATAATCAACACTAATATTGTTGACATATTGAAAAAAAGACATGATTAGTTTTGTAATGTATACTTAATAAAAAAACAGACCCGCTCAGTAATCATTACTGGTCACTGAGCGAAGTCGAAGTGACAATAAGCCTATGGGTTATTAGTACTACTCGGCTATGACATTACTGCCTTTACACCTATAGCCTATCAACGTGGTAATCTTCCACGACCCTTTAAAGAAATCTCATCTTGTGGTGGGTTTCGCGCTTATATGCTTTCAGCGCTTATCCCTTCCGAACGTAGCTACCCTGCAATGCTCCTGGCGGAACAACAGGTACACCAGAGGTTCGTCCAACTCGGTCCTCTCGTACTAGAGTCAGATCCACTCAAATTTCTAACGCCCACTGTAGATAGAGACCGAACTGTCTCACGACGTTCTGAACCCAGCTCGCGTGCCACTTTAATGGGCGAACAGCCCAACCCTTGGGACCTTCTCCAGCCCCAGGATGTGACGAGCCGACATCGAGGTGCCAAACCCCCCCGTCGATATGAGCTCTTGGGGGAGATCAGCCTGTTATCCCCGGCGTACCTTTTATCCTTTGAGCGATGGCCCTTCCATACGGAACCACCGGATCACTATGCTCTACTTTCGTACCTGATCGACCTGTATGTCTCTCAGTCAAGCTCCCTTATGCCATTGCACTCTACGCACGGTTACCAAGCGTGCTGAGGGAACCTTTAGAAGCCTCCGTTACTCTTTTGGAGGCGACCACCCCAGTCAAACTACCCACCAAGCACTGTCCTTTCATTGAAAGTTAGACTCTAGATAAGCAAAGGGTGGTATTTCAACAATGACTCCACAACGCCTAGCGACGCCACTTCAAAGTCTCCCACCTATCCTACACATTACTTATCCAAAACCAATACTAAGCTATAGTAAAGGTGCACGGGGTCTTTTCGTCCCACAGCGGGTAATCGGCATCTTCACCGATACTACAATTTCACCGAGCTCATGGCTGAGACAGTGTCCAGATCGTTACACCATTCGTGCAGGTCGGAACTTACCCGACAAGGAATTTCGCTACCTTAGGACCGTTATAGTTACGGCCGCCGTTTACTGGGGCTTCATTTGAGATCTTCGAAGTAAACTTCTAAACCCTCCACTTAACCTTCCAGCACCGGGCAGGTGTCAGGCCCTATACATCATCTTTCGATTTAGCAGAGCCCTGTGTTTTTGATAAACAGTCGCCTGGACTTTTTCACTGCGGCCCCCCCAGAGGGGGGCGACGCTTCTCCCGAAGTTACGCGTCAATTTTGCCTAGTTCCTTAGCCATGAATCTCTCGAGCACCTTAGAATTCTCATCCCAACTACCTGTGTCGGTTTAGGGTACGGGCTGCTTCACTCGCTTTTCTTGGAAGTCGATTTGCTAGATTATCACCTTGACCGTAGTCTTAGTGTACTATCGCGGTGTTACCACTCGCTTCAACGTACTATTCCGTCAGTACGCACTAACTTTTCGCCTCCGTCACTTTTAGTGTGAGCAGGTACAGGAATATTAACCTGTTGTCCATCCACTACCCCTTTCGGGTTCGCGTTAGGTCCCGACTAACCCTCAGCTGATTAGCATAGCTGAGGAAACCTTAGTCTTTCGGTGTGCGGGTTTCTCGCCCGCATTATCGTTACTTATGCCTACATTTTCTTTTGTAGCTTCTCCAGCATGCCTCACAGCACACCTTCGACGACACTACAATGCTCCCCTACCACTTTTTCAAGTCCATAGCTTCGGTAATATGTTTATGCCCGATTATTATCCATGCCGAACCGCTCGACTAGTGAGCTGTTACGCACTCTTTAAATGAATGGCTGCTTCCAAGCCAACATCCTAGCTGTCTAAGCAGTTCAACCTCGTTTATTCAACTTAACATATATTTGGGGACCTTAGCTGATGGTCTGGGTTCTTTCCCTCTCGGACATGGACCTTAGCACCCATGCCCTCACTGCTGATTAACATTTTATAGCATTCGGAGTTTGTCAGGAATTGGTAGGCGGTGAAGCCCCCGCATCCAATCAGTAGCTCTACCTCTATAAAACTATAAATCAACGCTGCACCTAAATGCATTTCGGGGAGTACGAGCTATTTCCGAGTTTGATTGGCCTTTCACCCCTACCCACAGGTCATCCGAACACTTTTCAACGTATATCGGTTCGGGCCTCCACTATGTGTTACCACAGCTTCA